>NZ_JBVHMR010000003.1:527607-555177 GCF_055558375.1 Streptomyces sp. NPDC025793
GGCGCGGGCCACCCAGCCGAGGCCCGAGCGGGAGCCGGCGGTCACACGGAGGCATGCGGCACCGGCCCCGCGGGACCGGCCGAGACACGAGCCGCGGCCGACACCCTCGACCACCGGCCGACCACAGGCCGCAGGCCTCGGCAGCGGGGCCCCACCGGAGGCCTCGGCGGCGCGGGCCACCCAGCCGAGGTCCGGGCGGGAGCCGGCGGTCACGCGGGGGTGTGAGGGGTGGCTCGGTTGGCGTGGCGGGGGCGTGGTTCGTGGAGTGAGGCTGTCCAGAGTGCCGCCGCGGCCGTCAGGAGCCATGCCCAGCGTTCGTGTCCCGCGGCCCATCCGGGGTCGGTCGGTGAGACGAACAGCGCCCAGCGGTCGGGCAGCAGCAGGGGGGCGAGGACGGCGGTCCCGAGCAGCGCGGTGGCGACCGGCCGGCCGGGCTCGGGGGCGTCGCCGTAGCGTACGGCGACGGTGGCCCCGGCGAGAGCGAGGAGGAAGGCGGTGCCCGCCTCCAGGCTGAGGTCCCCGGCCGGGGGCCGGTCCGCGCCGGGCACGAGGAGCAGGACGGCCGCCCACCACAGCCCCGCGACGGGCGTCACGAGCGCGGCCCGCAGCAGCGTACGTACCGCCCGCCGGACGGGTACCGCGGTCGTGGTGTGCCGGGCGGGGTCGTCCAGCAGGAACGCGACCCCGAGGGCGAGGGCGAGCCCGGCGCCCCGCAGGAGGTACAGGGTCTCCACCGGCCCGGCCCCCGACGCCCGGCCGACCCCGACCACCAGCAGCCCCACCGCCGCGGCCGCACCGAGCGTCCGCCAGGGCAGGGTGCGCCAGAGGGGGACGACCAGGGCCGCGGCGACCCGCGCACCCGGCAGTGCCCGGCGCGGCAGTGCCCGGCTCGGCAGTGCCCGGCGCGGGCGGGAGTCCGGGTCCGGGGTCACGGCGCGCACTTGTCCGCCCCCACCGACGCCCGCACGCCCAGCAGTTCGGCCGCCCGGGCCGTCGTGACCCCCGGGGTCGTCAGCTCGGCCCAGTGGGACTTGACCCTGGCGGCCACGCCGTAGAACGGGCGGTCGAGCAGGGCGCGGACGACCTTGGTCTGACCGGCCGTCATGAGCAGCGGCTCGGTGCGGGAGAGCACGATCGCGGAGCCTTTGAGGCTGTCGTCGAGGCGGACATTGCGCAGGGCGGACTCGGGGTCGGACTGCCAGGCGAGGGACAGCCACATCACCGTGACCATCCGGCCGTCGCACAACGCGCTCGCCGCCCTCTCGTCGCCCGCGACCAGCACACCGGCCACGGCGGTGGAGAACTCCGGCACCCGGTTGCCGCCCCAGGACGTGCCGACGGTCACCTGGCCGGGGCGGGTGGAGGGGGCGAGCGCGGCGTCGTCGGAGAGCCCGCCCCGGACGTCCACCCGCTGGCGTACGAGCAGGTCCCGCCCCCGCGCGGTGCCGCCCGCGAGGGCCTGCACCCGGTCCGCGACCCGCGCCCAGTCGGCGACGCGGGGCATCCACTCGGAGAAGGCGCAGTACCGCACCTGCCCGCGCCGCACGCACGTCTGCACCTTCTCCGGAGCGACCGACGCGCGGGTACGGGCCGCGACCGTCCGCGCCGGCACCCCGCCGGTCTGTACGACCCCGCCCAGCACGGCCAGGGTCAGCGCACCGGCGAAGGCCACCTGCACGGCCCGGTTCCGGCGGCCGCCCGAGACCAGCACCGCGAGCAGCGCCGCGGTCAGGGCCAGCCCGGCGAGGTAGAGCGCGTGCCAGCCGGCGGGGCGGCCCAGCAGGTCGGAGGGGTACGGGTGGGCGCCGATCGTGGTGACCACCGGGCCCAGCCACACGGCCCCGGTCTCCTGCCCGGCGTAGGGGAACGCGCCGCCGCCGAAGAACAGCAGGAACACCACGGTGAGCAGCGGTCCCGCGACGGCCGAGGTCACCAGCCGGGCGAGCAGCACCCCGATCGTCCCGAACAGCAGCACCGTCAGCGGTCCGGTCAGCAGCTCGGCCACCGAACCCCGGCCGACCGCACCGGGCTTGAGCGCCTCCCCGGTGAACTGTGCGGTCACGGCCACGGCGGTGAGCAGCACGAGCGGGACGACGGACAGCGTGTGCGCGGCCGTACGGCGCCACGCGCCGAGCGCCAGCACCGCGAAGTGGCGTTCGGTGTCCCGGCGCCGGGAGCGCAGCACGGCCTGGTTCACGCACAGCAGCACCGCGAGGCCGACCAGCAGCGGGCCGCCCTGGGTGGCGCGGTCGGCGTCCTGGAGGACGGGGTAGTCGTCCGACGGCCGCAGCGTGCGCCACACGATCCAGGTGACGTGGAGGGCGAAGGCCAGCAGCACGGGCAGGCGCAGGAACAGACGGCGGGCCTCGAACGCGGCCAGGGCGAGGACGGCGGCCCGGGTGTTCCGGGTGTCGGTGGGAGCTGCGGCGGGTGCCGCCCGCTGGGTGAGGGTGGTCGCGGTCACGCCGTCACCTCCGCCCGGCCGTCGTGATTGCCGTCGAGGGTGAGCAGATAGCCGTCCTCCAGGGTGGGTTCGAGCAGGTCGGCGTCCTCGGGCGGGTCGCCGACGTTGCGGTAGCTGCCGGTGCCGGTGCGCCAGCCGGCCTTCGCGCCGGGGTCGCGGGCGGTACTGCTCCACACCCGGCCCGCGGCCCGCGCGGCCAGCTCGGCAGGGGTGCCGTCGAAGCGGATACGGCCGCCGGACATGACCAGCACCCGGTGGCAGAGCATCGCCACGTCCTCGGTCTGGTGGGTGGACAGCAGCACGGTGCGGCCCTCGCCCGCCCGGGCGATCAACTCCCGGAAGCGCATGCGCTGTTCGGGGTCGAGGCCGACCGTCGGCTCGTCCAGCACCAGGAACCCGGGGTCGCCGACGAGCGCCGCCGCCAGCGCGACCCGCTGCCGCATCCCGCCCGACAGCTTCTTGATCCGCTTGCCGCGCACCTCGGCCAGCCCGACCTCGTCCAGCGCCCGGCGCACCTCCCCGTGCCGGGCGGCGCGGTCGGTCAGCTCGTTGAGGATCGCGACGTAGTCCACGAACTCGAAGGGTGTGAAGTCGGGGTGGAAGCCGGGCGTCTGCGGCAGATAGCCCAGGGCGCGCCGCACCTCCTGACGGCCGCGCGCGGTGGCCGGGTCGTGCCCGAGCACCGTGAACGCGCCCGAACCGGCCGGCACGGAGGTGGCGAGCACCCGCAACAGGGTCGTCTTTCCGGCGCCGTTGGGCCCGAGCAGTCCGGTCACGCCACGGCTGAGCCGCAGCGACACGTCGTCGAGGGCGCGGGTGGTGCCGTAGCGCAGGGTCAGCCCGGAGGCGGAGACGGTGACGGGGGCAGAGACGGTCGTCATGCGGCGCTCCGGTACGAGTGGTGGGACGGGTGGGACTGGTCGAAGCGGTCGCGGGCGGCGAAGAGCAGCCCGGCGGCGAGTGCGGCGACCCCGGCCGCCACCGCCTGGCCGGCCGCGGTGAAGGGGACGAGCGCCCCGGCGCCGCCGCCCTGGTGCGCGCGGGCGGCCAGCAGCAGGACGACCCAGCCCCCGCCGACGGCGGACGGCGCCACGACCGGCCCGAGCCGGGGTGTCAGCGCGAGCCCGGCCGTGGTGAGCGCGAGCGCGGGCAGCAGCCAGCCGAGCGCGCCGAGCCCGTATCCGGGCAGCGCGAGGGTGGCCAGGCCCGACAGGCCGAGCGCGGCGGCGAGCACGGCGACCGTACGGATCATCAGCAGCCGGAAGCCGTGCACGGGTGAGACGACCGCCATCTCGTACGTCGGATCGAGCGCGGGCCCGTACGACAGCGCGACCCCGGCGAGCGGCAGCAGCGGCGCCACGGCCAGGAAGAACGTGTCCGAGTGGCCGCCGTGGGCCGTCAGCACCGAGAGCACCAGCAGCAGCGTCACCGCCGTCAGCCAGGAGCGGCGCAGCACGGGCGTGGCGGCCAGCAGCCGCGCGGTGTGGTCGGCCACCCCGCAGCGGAGCAGCAGCCGCTCGAACGGGCCCGGCCGCGGCACGTCCAGTTCGGCGTCCAGCCGCTCCCAGGCCGCGTCCAGCGCACCGGGGTCCCAGACCCCGGCGAGCCGCTCCCGGCAGTCGGCGCATCCGGTCAGGTGCGTGTCGGCGGACCACAGCAGCGGGGGCGTCAGTTCCCCGTGCGCGTAGGCCCGCAGATCGTCCTCGGCGACATGCCAGGTCATGCCAGTGCCTCCCGCAGTTGCTTCCGGGCCCGCATCGCCCGGGTCTTGACGGTGCCCGGCGGGATGCCGAGCAGGACGGCGGCCTCACGGGTGGACAGGCCGTCGACGACCGTCGCCTGGAGCACCGCCCGCAGCTCGGGCGAGAGCCGGACCAGCGCGCCCGCGAGGTCCCCGTGCTCCACCCCCGCGAGCACGCGCTCCTCGGCGGACGCCTCGTCCCGGTGCCGCAGCCGGGCCAGCGCCTGCCGCAGCCGGCCGCGCGCCCCGTCGCCGCGCAGCGCGTCGACGAGCCGGCGCGAGCCGATCCGCCACAGCCACCCGGCCACGTCGCCCTCTTCGCGGTAGCGGGCCCCGCCCCGCCAGATCGCGAGGAACGTCTCCTGTACGACGTCGTCGACGACCCCGGCGTCGGCGCACCGGCCGCGCAGGCGCGCGGTCAGCCACGGCGCGTAGCGCCGGTACAGCTCCTCGAAGGCGCGCCGGTCCCGGTCCGCCGCGATGGCCCGCAGCAGCTCTCCGTCGCTTCTCTTCTCGCTCACGTCTCCTCATCGGACCGGGGCCCTCGATCGGTTCACGGATCCTCGATCGGTCCTGCGGATCCTCGCTTGACTTCCCGGCCGGGCTTGCACCACCCTTTCACTACTCAATTAGTGAAAGGGTGGTGGGGGCGTGGTCGAGTACCGCATCGACCGGCACAGCGGGGTCGCCACCTACGTCCAGATCGTCCAGCAGACCAAGCAGGCCCTGCGCATGGGCCTGCTGCGGCCGGGCGACCGGCTGCCCACGGCCCGCGAGGTCGTGGAGGCCACCGCGATCAACCCCAACACCGTCCTGAAGGCGTACCGGGAGCTGGAGCGCGAGGGACTGGTGGAGGCCCGGCGCGGGCTCGGCACCTTCGTCCGGCGCTCGCTCGGCGCCGCGACCGCCGACGCCGCGCTCCGCGCCGAGCTGGAGACCTGGACGGACCGGGCGCGCGAGGCGGGGCTGGACCGCGAGGACGTGGCCGCGCTCTTCACCGCCGTACTCGACCAGCGCTTCGCCGTACCCGACGCGCACGCGGCCGAACCCGGCACGCGCGTCACCGCGGACGGCACTCGACGCGACACCGAGCACAGCGAGCACACCGAGCACACCGAGCACACCGCGAACTTGCAGGGAGACCCGTCATGACCGACACGGCGCTGAGGGCCGAGGCACTGGGGAAACGGTTCGGCCGGCGGGGGCGCCGGGCGCTGCGGGAGTGCGGCTTCCGACTGCCCGCCGGGCGGGTGTGCGCCGTCGTCGGCCCCAACGGCGCCGGCAAGTCGACGCTGCTCGCGCTCGCCGCCGGGCTGCTCCCGCCCAGCGAGGGCCGGCTGACCGTGCTCGGCACCAGCCCGGCGCAGGCCCGCCCCCGGGTCGGCTTCGTCGCCCAGGACAAGCCGCTCCATCCCCAGCTCACGGTCGCCGAGACGCTGCGCATGGGCGCCGACCTCAACCCCGGGCGCTGGGACGCGGCCTACGCCGAGCGGGTCGTCGCGGGCGGCGCCCTCGACCCCGAGGCCCGTGTCCGCACGCTCTCCGGCGGCCAGCGCACCCGGGTCGCGCTCGCCCTCGCCCTCGGCAAGCGGCCCGAACTGCTGCTCCTGGACGAGCCGATGGCCGACCTCGATCCGCTCGCCCGGCACGAGCTGATGGGCACGCTGATGGCGGACGCCGCCCAGCACGGCACCACGATCGCGATGTCCTCGCACGTGGTCGCCGAGCTGGAGGACTCCTGCGACCATCTGCTGCTCGTCGGCGACGGCCGGGTCCGGCTGGCCGGCGACATCGACGACCTGCGCTCCGCCCACCGCCGGATCACGGCCGAGGCCGGCACCGGCCTCGCCCCGCACACCGTGGTCGAGTCCCGCACCACCGGCCGCCAGCTCACCGCGCTGATCCGCCCGGCCGGACCGCTCCCCGGCGACTGGCGCACCTCGGTGCCCTCGCTGGAGGAGCTGGTCCTCGCCCACCTGCGCAACCCCGGGGCCCCCGCCCTGGCCACCGCGGAAGCCGGCGACGGCGCCGATACCGCCGAAACCACCGAAGCCGTCACCGAGGAGAGTGCCGCGTGACTGTTCTGACCGGACCGGTCGACGCCGTGGCGGCCGCCGGCAGGCCGCGCATGACCCGCTGGGTGGTGCGCCTGCACCGGCCCGCGCTGTTCGCGTGGGCGGGCCTGTTCGCCGTGGTCGCCGGCCTGCTGATCACCCTCGCCGGCCCGTGGGCCGACGCGGCCGCCCAGGGCTGGCGGCACTACGACGCCTGCGACTTCGACCGGCCCTGCAGCTACGACCAGACCGCGATCCTGCGCTACAAGAGCTGGTACAACTACACGACCTATGCCCTGAACGTGCTGCCCTTCCTGGTGGCCGCCTGGGCCGGGGCCGCGCTGACCGGCCGCGAACTGGAGTCCGGCACGGCCAGGCTGGCCTGGACCCAGGGCGCCTCCCCGGCCCGCTGGCTCGCGGCCCGGCTGACCGTCCCCGCCCTCGCCCTCACCGTCGGCACGAGCCTGCTGTTCTGGCTGCACCACCGCGCCTGGGCGGCGGGCCGGGGCCGCATCGACACGGCCAAGACCTGGTACGACACGGGGACCTTCCACGCCAACGGACCCACCACCGCCGCCCTGGCCCTCGCCGGGCTCGCGGCCGGCGCCCTGGCGGGCCTGCTGCTCCGGCGAGCGCTGCCCGCGCTGGTCCTCGGCGTGGTGTTCATGTCGGGCGTCTGGGGCACGACCCAGCAACTGCTGCCCCACCTGTGGCCGGCGGTCACCCGGACCGCCCCCGTCACGCAGCAGCACGCCGACCTCGGAACCGGGCTCGGCGTCGACCACGGCCTGCTGACCAGCACCGGCGGCCACCTGCCGATGCCCAGCTGCGACTCCGAGGCGGCCTGCGACGCGGCCTACGCCAAGGCCGCGGGCTTCTACAACACCTACCACCCCTACTCCCACTACTGGCCCCTCCAGCTGACCACCAGCGTCCTCCTCCTGGCCGTCACGGGGCTGCTCGCCCTCGCGTGCTTCCGGGTGCTGCGGCGACAGGTGTCGTAGGGCCAGGCGGAGCCCCCGCCCGGTCTCCGGCGGGGCGCTCCCCCTGGGAGCCGCCCCGCGCTATCCCGCACGTCATGTCTCCGTAACCATTGATTCAGCCAGACTTGCGACGCTCGGCCAATGAAGCCCGCCGTGCCAGAGCCTTCGCCGCCCCCCGAGAGGGCCGCGCCGAACGGGGCCGTGACGCTCCCGCCCGCACGTTCCGACGCGCCCGTCACGCCCATGGCGCGGAAGAATGGGGTCATGAGTCAGCCAGACGCCCAGGCACCTGTCCAGCAGACGCAGCCCCCCGTGGGCTCCATCGCCGCGCACCGCCCGCACACCGTCGCCGCCACGGTCTCCGACCTGGAGCCCGACCTCGATGCCGACCTCGACGGCTACGAGGAGGCACCGGGGGACGGCACCCCCCTGCCCGCGGGCCGGTTCCTGGACCGCGAGCGCAGCTGGCTGGCCTTCAACGAGCGCGTCCTGGAGCTGGCCGAGGACCCGAACACGCCCCTGCTGGAGCGCGCGAACTTCCTCGCGATCTTCGCCAGCAACCTGGACGAGTTCTTCATGGTCCGCGTCGCCGGCCTGAAGCGCCGGATCGCCACCGGCGTCGCCACGCGTTCCGCGTCCGGCCTCCAGCCCCGTGAGGTCCTGGAGATGATCTGGGCCCGCTCGCGCGAGCTGATGGCCCGGCACGCCGCCTGCTACCACGAGGACGTCGCCCCCGCACTCGCGGAGGAGGGCATACACCTCGTCCGCTGGCAGGAGCTGACCGAGAAGGAACAGGCCAGCCTGTTCACCCTCTTCCGGCACCGGATCTTCCCCGTCCTGACCCCGCTCGCCGTCGACCCCGCGCACCCCTTCCCGTACATCTCGGGTCTCTCGCTCAACCTCGCGGTCGTCGTGCGCAACCCGGTCAGCGGCCACAAGCACTTCGCGCGCGTGAAGGTGCCGCCGCTGCTGTCCCGCTTCCTGGAGAGCAGCCCCGGCCGCTACGTCCCCGTCGAGGACGTCATCGGCGCGCACCTGGAGGAGCTGTTCCCGGGCATGGAGGTGCTGGAGCACCACGCCTTCCGGCTCACCCGCAACGAGGACCTGGAGGTCGAGGAGGACGACGCCGAGAATCTGCTCCAGGCCCTGGAGAAGGAGCTCATGCGGCGCCGCTTCGGGCCGCCCGTGCGCCTGGAGGTCGAGGAGTCCATCGACCGCGAGGTGCTCGACCTGCTGGTCCGCGAGCTGAAGATCTCCGAGGCCGAGGTCTATCCCCTCCCCGGCCCCCTCGACCTCACCGGCCTCTTCCGCATCCACAGCCTCGACCGGCCGGAGCTGAAGTACCCGAAGTTCATCGCGGGCACCCACCGCGACCTCGCCGAGGTCGAGTCGGCGTCGGCGCCGGACATCTTCGCCGCCCTGCGCCAGCGGGACGTGCTGCTGCACCACCCGTACGACTCCTTCTCCACCTCCGTGCAGGCCTTCATCGAGCAGGCGGCCGACGACCCGGACGTCCTCGCGATCAAGCAGACCCTGTACCGCACCTCCGGCGACTCCCCGATCGTCAACGCGCTCATCGACGCCGCCGAGGCCGGCAAGCAGGTCCTCGTCCTGGTCGAGATCAAGGCCCGCTTCGACGAGCACGCCAACATCAAGTGGGCGAAGAAGCTGGAGGAGGCCGGCTGCCACGTCGTCTACGGCCTGGTCGGCCTGAAGACGCACTGCAAGCTGTCCCTGGTGGTCCGCCAGGAGGGCGACACCCTGCGCCGCTACAGCCACGTCGGCACCGGCAACTACCACCCGAAGACCGCCCGCCTCTACGAGGACCTGGGCCTGCTCACGGCCGACCCGCAGGTCGGCGCGGACCTGTCCGACCTGTTCAACCGGCTGTCCGGCTACTCCCGCCGCGAGACGTACCGCCGCCTGCTGGTGGCCCCCAAGTCCCTGCGCGACGGCCTGATCTCCCGGATCAACAAGGAGGTCGAGCACCACCGCGCGGGCCGTCCGGCCTTCGTCCGCGTCAAGGTCAACTCGATGGTCGACGAGGCCGTCATCGACGCCCTCTACCGGGCCTCCCAGGCCGGCGTGCCGGTCGACGTCTGGGTGCGCGGCATCTGCGCGATCCGCCCCGGCGTCCCGGGCCTGTCGGACAACATAAGGGTCCGCTCCATACTCGGCCGGTTCCTCGAACACTCGCGGGTGTTCGCCTTCGGCAACGGCGGGGAGCCCGAGGTGTGGATCGGCAGCGCCGACATGATGCACCGCAACCTCGACCGCCGGATCGAGGCCCTGGTCCGTGTCGTCGACCCGGCCCACCGGGCGGCCCTGAACCGGCTGCTCGACACCGGCATGTCCGACACCACGGCCTCCTGGCACCTCGGCCCCGACGGCGAGTGGACCCGGCACGCGACCGATGGGGACGGACAGCCCCTGCGCAACGTCCAGGAGATGCTCATAGACGCCCGGAGGCGCCGGCGTGGCACAGCAACACCTTGACCCGACGGACCCCGCGGCGGACGTGGCGACAGGAGAGTCCCTCGCGGCCTATCTGCGCGCCCAGGCCACGGAGTTCCTCCGCGCCCTGCGTCTGCACCGGGAGACCGGCGGCAGCCACCAGGCGAACGGCGCGGAGGAGTCCGTGGACGCGGCACGGCTGCTGCGCCGCTCGGCCCGCCGCATCAGCGGCAACCTGCACACCTTCCGGCCCCTCCTCGACCCCGACTGGTCCGAGGAGATGCGCCCCGAACTGGCCTGGCTGTCCGGCACGTTGGGCCTGGAGCACTCCTACGAGGCCCGTCTGGAACGACTGTTGCTGGCCCTGCACCGGCTGTCGGGAGCGACCGTGCTCCCGGCCCAGGCCGTGGACGCCGCCCTGGCCGCCGCGCCGCTCCCGGCCGGCGGAACGGCCGGTGGCGCGGCCGGCGCGACGGCCACACAGGAGCGCGGCAACCTCACCGTGGGCGCGGCCAAGGCGGGCGCCCTGCTGGAGCGCCAGCTGACCCTGGCCCGGACCCGCGCCCACTCGACCGCGCTCCAGGCACTGGGGTCCAGCCGCTTCCACGCCGTGGCCGACAAGGTCGCCGTACTCGCCAGCGAGGTGCCCCTCACCCGCACCGCCGCGACGGCCGACCTGCGCCCGCCGGCAGCCGCTGCGGAGGAACGGCTGACGGCCGCCATCGGCGCACTCCCCCTGGTCACCGCGGGCCACCCGTACAACGCGGAGGCCCTGGTCCACGGCCTGTCCCCGGACCCGTCCCCGCACCCCCAGGACGGCCCCTGGCACCAGGTCCGGCTGCTGCTGCGCCTGCACCGGTACGCCCAGGAGGTGCTGCATGGGGGCAACTCGCCGGTGGACGTGCGGCTGTTGTCGGCGGGGCAGGCGCTGAACCGGCACCGGGACGCCTCGGAGGCGGCGGCCGCGGCGGCGCAGGCGGCCCGCACCCCGCGCATCGCGCCGGCGACGGCGTACGCGCTCGGGGTGCTCCACGCCGACCAGCGGCACGAGGTGGAGGCGGCCCGGTTCGCCTTCCAGCAGGCCTGGCAGCAGCAGCCCGTCGGCACGCCCTGACATCCCGTTTGGAGGCGGTGTGAACGACGCCCTGGTCCTGGCGGCCGGCTGTGTGCTCTGGCGCCGCTCGCCGGTCGCCGGGGACCTGGAGATCTGCCTGGTCCACCGGCCCAAGTACGACGACTGGTCCCATCCCAAGGGCAAGCTCAAGCGGGGTGAGGACGCGCTCGCCGGGGCGCTGCGCGAGGTCGCCGAGGAGACCGGGTACACGGCCGAGCCCGGCGCCGAGCTGTCCACCGTGCGCTACCTGGCCAACGGCCGCCCGAAACAGGTGCGTTACTGGGCGGCACGGGCGGTGTCCGGCCGCTTCGCGCCCAACGCCGAGGTCGACCGCATCCTGTGGCTCTCCCCCGCCGCCGCCCGCGACCGGCTCACCCAGCCGCGGGACCGGGACCTGGTGGCGGACGCCCTTCACGCACTGGCCGTGTGAGCCTCCGCGTCGGTCCGGGCCTGGCTGCGGGCTCTGCGGGCCGGGCCGCGCCAGCCGCAGGCGCAGCGGGCCACGCAGAAGCGGCCCTGTTCCGTCGTAGAAGTGAGGTGCTCCCGCCGGACGCGCTCCGGCCCATCCTGCTGCGCCACGACGCCAACGGTACTCCTGCGCTTCCCTCACGCCCTCCGTGCGCCCGTCCTGGCGCGTGACGGTGCCCCCTACCCGTCGTTAACCGGAACGACTGGGGCCCGTGACGGACGTACCGGCTTGGGGGTAGGCAGGCGATGGATCGGCGGCAGCAACAGCACAGTCACCTGGGCGGGACGGTCGTCGCGGTCGGGGTCCTGCTCGGCCTCGCGGCGGGTGCCACGGGCTGTTCGGACAGCCGGGCCGCCGCCGACGACGTGAAGGGCGCGGGCGATCCGGTCGCCCTGCTGCGGCGGACCGCCGACACCCTGGGCGACGCGGGCACCTCGAAGGCCACCACCTCCATGGAGATGGCCGCCGGCGGCACCCGGGTCACCATCCGCGGCAAGGGCGTCTACGACTACCGGCACCGGCTCGGCCGGCTCACCGTCGTCCTGCCCGAGGATCCCGCCGGTGCCGCCGAGCACCAGCCCATCACCGAACTGCTCGCACCCGGCGCCCTGTTCATGAAGAACCGGGGCGCGGGCGTGCCCGCCGACAAGTGGGTGCGGGTGGCCACCGCCTCCGTCGCCGACGGCAACCTGGTCACCGGCGGCGCGACCGACCCGTACGCGGCGGCCGAGGTGCTGCGCGGCACCCGTACGGCGGCCTACGCGGGCCGCACCGAGGTCGGCGGCACCCCCGTACGGCACTACCGGGGCACGGCGAATCTGGCCGACGCGGCCCGCAGCGCCTCCGCCGCGAACCGGGCGGCCCTGGGCGTGGCGGCGAAGGGGTTCGCCACGGCCGAGGTTCCGTTCGACGTCTACCTCGACGACCAGGGCCGGATCCGCAAGCTCCGGCAGCGCTTCAGCTTCGTCAACGGCCGGCAGAAGACCCCGGTGGCGGTCGCCTCGACGACGCTGCTGTACGACTTCGGCACCCCTGCCGAGGTGCGGCTGCCGCACGCGCAGGACATCTACGCCGGCCGGATCGCGGAGGAGGCCGGCACGGACACCGGCGAGAACAAGCCATCCCGGGAAGCGGCGCGAGAGCCCTCGAACTAGCCCGCCGGGCCATCCGGGGACTAGCCCGTCCGTGCCATGCGCGGTGTGTAGAGCGCTGCCTACTCTAGGAAGTCGGTGACGGCACAGAAGAGGTGAGGCGGGTGGCTCCGGTCGGCGGGACGGCGGTTCAGGACCACGTGGCCCTCGCCGAGATCGAGCTGTGCGGAGAGCTGATCATCGCGGCGTCGGCCGCCGAGGACCGGCTCAGCCTGGAGAGCATCGACGAGGTGCTGCGGGTGTACGAGGAGCGTGAGCGCGAGCGCGGGTGATCAGGTGCGCAGGAGGCGGCCGATCGCCTTCGTCGCCTCGTCCACCTTCGCGTCGATCTCGTCACCGCCCTTGAGCGCCGCGTCGGCCACACAGTGCCGCAGATGCTCCTCCAGCAGCTGGAGCGCGAAGGACTGGAGGGCCTTGGTGGAGGCCGAGACCTGGGTGAGTATGTCGATGCAGTACGTGTCCTCGTCCACCATCCGCTGCAGCCCGCGGATCTGCCCCTCGATCCGGCGCAGCCGCTTGAGGTGCTCGTCCTTCTGCTTGTGGTAGCCGTGCGTGGCGGGGGCGTCGTGGCAGCTGCCCTCGGCGGCCGTACCCTCGGCGGGGGCCGGGGCGCCGGCCTCGGTCGTCGTCATCGCTGGCCTCCGTCTAGGTCACGATCTTCGTCACAATTGCGTTCACATACCCCTACTGGGTATATGGTAACGAATTTTGCTGGGTATGGGGCCCTTGGTACGCCCCCGTGCTGATCACTGTGCCTGATGGGCGACACTGGGATGCGGCCCGATAGCCGTGGCCGGATGATGCGCCTAGCATCAGCCTGACCGAAACCGAAGCACCCCGAGGACCCCACGTGCGCTTTCGTCTGACCCCCAGGGAGACGAGCTTCTACGACATGTTCGCCGCATCCGCGGACAACATCGTCACGGGCTCGAAACTCCTGATGGAACTGCTCGGGGCGGACGGACCTGCCCGAGCCGAGATCGCAGAGCGTATGCGGGCCGCGGAACACGCGGGTGACGACGCCACTCACGCGATCTTCCACCAGCTGAACTCCTCGTTCATCACGCCGTTCGACCGCGAGGACATCTACGCCCTCGCCGGGTCCCTCGACGACATCATGGACTTCATGGAGGAAGCCGTCGACCTGGTCGTCCTCTACAACGTCGAGGAACTGCCGAAGGGCGTCGAGCAGCAGATCGAGGTGCTGGCCCGGGCGGCGGACCTGACGGCGGAGGCGATGCCGAACCTCCGCACGATGGACAACCTCACCGAGTACTGGATCGAGGTCAACCGGCTGGAGAACCAGGCGGACCAGATCCACCGCAAGCTGCTGGCCCACCTCTTCAACGGCAAGTACGACGCGATCGAGGTGCTCAAGCTGAAGCAGATCGTGGACGTCCTGGAAGAGGCGGCGGACGCGTTCGAGCACGTGGCGAACACGGTGGAGACCATCGCCGTCAAGGAGTCCTGAGGCGTCGATGGACACCTTCGCCCTCATCGTGACCATTCTGGTCGCGCTCTTCTTCACGTACACGAACGGCTTCCACGACTCGGCGAACGCCATCGCCACCTCGGTGTCGACCCGCGCCCTCACCCCGCGCGCGGCCCTGGCGATGGCCGCGGTGATGAACCTGGCCGGTGCCTTCCTGGGCTCCGGCGTCGCCAAGACGGTCTCCGAGGGCCTCATCGAGACGCCCAGGGGCGGGACCGGGATGGGCATCCTGTTCGCGGCCCTGATCGGCGCGATCGTCTGGAACCTCACGACCTGGTACTACGGCCTGCCGTCCTCCTCCTCCCACGCCCTGTTCGGCGGTCTGGTGGGCGCGGCGCTGGCGGGCGGCACCGGTGTGCACTGGAACGGCGTGGTCGACAAGATCATCATCCCGATGGTGCTGTCCCCGGTGGTCGGCCTGATCATCGGCTACCTGGCCATGCTGGCGATCATGTGGATCTTCCGCCGGGCCAACCCGCACAAGGCCAAGCGCGGTTTCCGCATAGCGCAAACGGTGTCAGCCGC
Organism: Streptomyces sp. NPDC025793; assembly: GCF_055558375.1. Classification (NCBI taxonomy): domain Bacteria; kingdom Bacillati; phylum Actinomycetota; class Actinomycetes; order Kitasatosporales; family Streptomycetaceae; genus Streptomyces; species Streptomyces sp. NPDC025793. Next base: position 542,055 of record NZ_JBVHMR010000003.1, read on the forward strand.
CGGAATGGCCCTCGGCCACGGCCTCCAGGACGCCCAGAAGACCATGGGTGTGGTGGTGATGGCCCTGGTGATCTCCGGCAACGAGACCTTCGGCGACCCGATCCCGGTCTGGGTGAAGATCGTCTCGGCGGTGATGCTGTCGCTGGGCACCTACGCCGGCGGCTGGCGCATCATGCGCACCCTGGGCCGCAAGATCATCGAGCTGGACCCCCCGCAGGGCTTCGCCGCGGAGGCCACCGGCGCGTCGATCATGTTCGGCACGGCGTTCCTCTTCAAGGCGCCGATCTCCACGACCCACGTCATCACCTCGGCGATCATGGGCGTCGGCGCGACGAAGCGCGTCAACGCCGTCCGCTGGGGCGTGGCCAAGAACATCGTCCTGGGCTGGTTCATCACGATGCCGGCCGCCGCGCTGGTCGCCGCACTGGCCTTCGGCGTCGTGAAGCTGACGGTGCTGTAAGCGACCTCCCGCCCACCGCCCACCCGTCTCGGCCCGCTGAAGAGCGAGGCATGGGGCGGGTGGGTTGTTTTGCGGGCTCGCGGGCGTACAACTCGGCTTGTCGAGTTGCCCGGCCATCACCAGTGGCGGGACGGTTCTCCATCGCAGTACGGGCTCTGTGACGATGAAGCGAAGCTGCCGCCCCGGCTCGTACAGGATGCCCTGCCTCGCAAGCCGGGCACCTCCTGCCCACGCAAACCGTTCTCCAGCGAGATCCTTGCGGCCGAGGACTGCCTGGACATACTCCGGCGTCTGCAGAAGGCCCGGTACGAGCGCGGGTTGAAAGAGCCGAAGCAGAGTCGTACGGGATTCGATCGCCTGAATCTGCTGTTGCTTCCGGTGGTATCCGCGCCGCCGGTACAGTCGCCAGGCCGTCGCCTCGGGGCACGGACTTCCACGTTTCGGCCGCGAACGGCAGGAAGTCCGTCCAGGAGGAATACGCCGATTCATGAGGCGGACTCACCCTCGGGGACAGCCCGCTGGATCGGGGCGGCAAACTGCTGTGGTGCGAGGTGGGTGTCCGACAGGACCTTCCAGCCGACCGAGTCGGGTGGGTGGGCGGGTAAAAGAGGCGGCCGAGCCGAACGCAATGGGCCCGCCCCCGGGAGCCAGGGGCGGGCCCTCTTGCGTCCTCGCGGTGGCACCGCCATGCAGCACCGCGAGGGGTCTGTGTCGGCCTAGCCGAAGCGGCCCGAGATGTAGTCCTCGGTCGCCTGGACCGACGGGTTGGAGAAGATCCGCTCCGTGTCGTCGATCTCGATCAGCCGGCCCGGCTGCCCGACGGCGGCCAGGTTGAAGAAGGCCGTACGGTCCGAGACGCGCGCCGCCTGCTGCATGTTGTGCGTCACGATGACGATCGTGAAGCGCTCCTTCAGCTCGCCGATCAGGTCCTCGATGGCGAGGGTGGAGATCGGGTCCAGGGCGGAGCAGGGCTCGTCCATCAGCAGGACCTTCGGCTCCACCGCGATGGCGCGGGCGATGCAGAGGCGCTGCTGCTGGCCGCCGGAGAGGCCGGAGCCCGGCTTGTTCAGGCGGTCCTTGACCTCGTTCCAGAGGTTGGCGCCCTTGAGCGACTTCTCGACGATGTCGTTCAGCTCGGACTTCTTGAAGCTGCCGTTGAGGCGCAGACCCGCCGCCACGTTGTCGAAGATCGACATCGTGGGGAAGGGGTTGGGGCGCTGGAAGACCATGCCGACCTCGCGGCGCACGGACACCGGGTCGACGCCCGTGCCGTACAGGTCCTCGTCGTCCAGCAGCACCTTGCCCTCGACGCGGCCGCCGGGGGTGACCTCGTGCATACGGTTCAGGGTGCGCAGGAACGTCGACTTGCCGCAGCCGGAGGGGCCGATGAACGCCGTCACCGAGCGCGGCTCGACGGTCATCGAGATGTCCTCGATCGCCTTGTGGGAGCCGTAGTAGGCGGTCAGACCGCTTACGTCGATTCGCTTGGCCATTACTACTTCACTTCCAAAGTCTGGGGGTCGCTGTGGGCCCCGCGCGGCGGTAGCCGCATATTGATGCTTAGCGACCGGTCTTCGGGGCCTTCCAGCGGGCGAGGCCGCGGGCCACCAGGTTGAGGATCATCACGAAGGCGATCAGCGTGAGCGAAGCGGCCCAGGCGCGGTCGTAGGCCGCGGGCGAACCCGAGCTGTTCGCGTACTGCTGGTAGATGTACAGCGGCAGGGCCTGCTGCGCACCCGAGAACGGGTTGTTGTTGATGAAGGAGTTGCCCCACACCAGCAGCAGGATCGGCGCGGTCTCGCCCGCGATACGGGCGATCGCCAGCATGATGCCCGTGGTGATGCCGCCGATCGAGGTCGGCAGGACCACCTTCAGGATGGTGCGCCACTTGGGCACGCCGAGCGCCAGGGACGCCTCGCGCAGCTCGTTCGGGACGAGCTTCAGCATCTCCTCCGTGGAGCGGACGACGACCGGCATCATCAGGATGGACAGGGCCAGCGAGCCGGCGAAACCGAAGGGCTGCATGTCGAACATCAGCATGAGGCTGAGGATGAACAGACCCGCGACGATGGAGGGGACACCCGTCATCACGTCGACGAAGAAGGTGACCGCGCGGGCGAGGTTGCCGCGGCCGTACTCCACCAGGTAGACGGCGGTGAGCACGCCGATCGGGGCGCCGATCAGGGTGGCGAGGCCGACCTGCTCCAGGCTGCCGATGATGGCGTGGTAGATGCCGCCGCCCGGGTCGGTGTCGGCGACGATGCCCATCGAGTGGGTGAGGAAGTAGGGGTCGAGGACCTTCACACCGCGCTTGACCGTGGTCCAGATCAGGGAGACCAGCGGGATGAGCGCGAGCAGGAAGGCGACCCAGACCAGGGAGGTGACGACGCGGTCCTTGGCCTGCCGCTTGCCCTCGACCTTCGCCGCGATGGCGTAGGTGCCGAAGATGAAGAGCAGTGCGGCGATCAGACCCCACTGGACCTTGCTGTCGAGGCCGGCGCCCGCGCCGATGCCCACGGCGAGCACGAGGGAGCCGGCGGCGATCGCCCACGGCGACCACTTCGGCAGGCTGGCGCTGCGCAGCGTGCTGGGACGCTTGTCGGTGACGGCTGCGGTGCTCATGCGTTGGCCCCCGAATACTCCTTGCGGCGGGCGATGATCGCGCGGGCCGCGCCGTTGACCAGCAGGGTGATGACGAACAGGACGAGACCGGAGGCGATGAGCGCGTCACGGCCGTCCTGCGTCGCCTCGCCGAACTTGAGGGCGATGTTCTGGGCGAAGGTGCCGCCGCCCGGGTCGAGCAGGCTGGACTGGATGTCGAAGGTCGGGGAGAGCACGGTGGCGACGGCCATCGTCTCGCCGAGGGCGCGGCCGAGGCCCAGCATGGAGGCGGAGATCACGCCGGAGCGGCCGAAGGGCAGCACGGCCATGCGGATCACCTCCCAGCGCGTGGCGCCGAGGGCGAGGGCGGCCTCCTCGTGCATCTGCGGGACCTGGCGGAAGACCTCGCGGCTCACGTTGGTGATGATCGGCAGGATCATGATCGCGAGCAGGATGCCGACCGTGAGCATCGAGCGGGGCGCGCCGCCCTGCCAGGAGAAGATCCCGGTCCAGCCCAGGTAGTCGTTCAGCCACCCGAACAGGCCGTTCAGGTGCGGTACGAGGATCAGGGCGCCCCACAGGCCGTAGACGATGGACGGCACGGCGGCGAGCAGGTCGATCACGTAGGCGACGGGACCGCTCAGCCTGCGCGGGGCGTAGTGGGTGAGGAACAGCGCGATCGCGACGGCCACCGGCACGGCCAGGGCCATGGCGATGATCGAGGAGACCACCGTGCCGAAGGCCAGGACCGCGATGCCGAAGGACGGCGGGATGAGGTTGGTGTTCCACTCGAAGGTGGTCAGGAAGTTCCCGTGGTCCTTGCTGATCGCGAGGGACGCGCGGTAGGTGAGGAAGACCGCGATCGCGGCCATGATCACCAGCAGCAGGATGCCGGAGCCACGGGACAGGCCCAGGAAGACGCGGTCGCCGGGGCGGGTCTTGGCGCGCGCGGAACCGTTCTGCCCGGTCTGGGCCCGGTGGGGGGTGGGGGGAGACGCGTCAGTTGTTTTGGTCGATATGTCCATCAGGGTTCTCCGGTCTGCGGAGCCGCTCACCGGGTGGGGCGGACGGCTCATGGCGGCGGTGCACCGGACGGTGCGGCCCGGCCCTTGCGGGCACCGGGCCGCACTCTCGGATCAGGTCAGCTCAGGCCCGCGATGGTGGTGCGGACCTTGCTGATGATCTCGTCGGGCATCGGCGCGTAGCTGATGCCGCTCAGGATCTTCTGGCCGTCTTCGGAGGCCATGTAGTTCAGGAAGGACTTGACGGTGGGCAGGGTGTCGGCCTTGTTGCCCTTGTCGCAGACGATCTCGTAGGTCACCAGGGTGATCGGGTAGGCACCCTCGGCCTTGGTGTTGTAGTTGAGCTTCAGCGCCAGGTCGCTGCCGGTGCCGACGATCTTGGCGTCCGCGATGGCCTTGGTGGCGCTGTCGGTGCTCGGGGCGACCGGGGCGGTGGCACCGGTGTTGACGCTGGCCGCCTTGATGCCGTCACCGACGTAGGACAGCTCGAAGTAGCCGATGGCGCCGTTGGTCTGCTTGACCTGCTGGGCCACACCGGAGGACTGGGCGGCGGACTGACCGCCGGACGCCTGCCAGGTCTTGCCGCCCGAGTACTTCCAGTTGTCGGGCGTGGCGGCCTTCAGGTACTTGGTGAAGTTGTCCGTGGTGCCGGAGTCGTCCGAGCGGTGGAAGGCCTGGATCTTCAGGTCGGGAAGCTTCGCCGAGGGGTTCAGCTTCTTGATCGCCGCGTCGTTCCAGTTGGTGATCTTGCCGTCGAAGATCTTGGCGATGGTCGGGGCGTCCAGGACCAGGTTGTCCACGCCGTTCACGTTGTAACCGATGGCGATCGGGCCGCCGACCATCGGCAGGTCGATGCCCTGGCCGCCGCTGGAGCAGACCTTCTTGGAGGCGGCGACCGCGTCGGGCTTCAGGGCGGAGTCGGAACCGGCCCACGGGATCTGGCCCTGGGTGAACGCGGTCACACCGGCGCCGGAGCCGCCGGCCTTGTAGTTGATCTGCACGCCACAGGCCTGCGAGAAGTTCTTGACCCAGGCCTGGACCGCGTTCTTCTGCGCGGAAGAGCCGTCCGACAGCAGCTGGCCCTTGGCGCCGTCACACTTGATCGCGGAGGCGTTGGTGGACGTGGACGGGTTGCTCGACGCGTTGGAACCGCCGCCGGTGTTGTCGGAGCCGCACGCCGTCAGGGCCAGGGCGCCGGAGACGGCAAGCGCACCGAGCGAGATGGCGCGGAGCCGGTTCTTGCGCTGAAGCATCACTTTCGGGAGTTCCTTCCAGAAGCCGCCGCGGGCGGCGGCGTGCGAAGTTGTGTGGTGCCTGAGCGCAGCGCCTTTATGGCCGCACACCGCACCGGGTACGGCCGAAATTAGGCAGAACAGGTGAAGCGGCCGATGGCCGGAAGTGAACGAGAGGTGAACCCCTGCCATCGACCCGGTTAGGTCACGGAATGCTTACGGGGAGGGCACGCGCCGGTCCCGACGGCAGGGTTACACCCACGCGTCTTCGGCGTTCGAATCCCTGTGTGCGAACTGTTACGAACTTTCCCGCCCGGGATGCCGTCTCACCCCGGGAAGGACCAAGGGGGTCCGGGGGGACCGGGGAAAGGCAAGAGACGACGATGGGCATGGAACGCCGTACGTTCATCGCGGGCGGCGCGGCCGCACTGACCGCGACCGCACTGACCGGGTGCAGCATGGGCTCGGGTACGACCGCAAGCGCGGGAAACACGGGTTCATCCTCGCGCACGGCGCTGATGACCACCAGCCAGAGCGCCGCCGCGAACTGGACGGCCCTCGCCCGCGACCTGGACGGCACCCTGGTCCGCCCCGGCGACGCGGCCTGGAAGACGGCGCACCAGCTCTACAACACCCGCTTCGACACCCTGAAGCCCGCCGCCGTCGCCTACGTCGCGCACGCCGACGACATACGCACCACTCTCGCCTACGCCCACTCCCACGGCATCCGGATCTCCATACGCAACGGCGGCCACTCCTACGCCGGTTACTCCTCGGGCACGGGCCGTCTCATCCTCGACGTCTCCAGGCTGAACCGCATCCGGGTCAGCGGCGGCCAGGCCGTCGTCGGCGCCGGCTCCAAGCTGATCGACGTCTACCGGGCGCTCGCGGCCAAGGGCGTGACCATACCCGCGGGCTCCTGCCCGTCGGTCGGCGTCTCCGGCCTGGTCCTCGGCGGCGGCCACGGCGTGGCCTCTCGCGCGTACGGCCTGACCTGCGACAGCCTGACCCAGGCGACCGTGATCACGGCGGACGGCACCCAGGTCACGGCGAACGCGTCGTCCCACTCCGACCTCTTCTGGGCGCTGCGCGGCGCGGGCAACGGCAACTTCGGCGTCGTCACCGAGCTCCAGTTCAGGACCCACGCGGCGCCGCAGGCGGTCACGGCGTACCTGACCTGGCCGTGGTCGAAGGCGGCGGCGGTCCTGAAGGCCTGGCAGGAGTGGGGCCCGACCCAGCCCGACGAGATCTGGTCCTCCCTCCACCTGGAGTGCTCCCCGGGCCGCACGCCCGGCATCTCGGTGGCCTGCTTCTCGATGGGAACGTACGGCGAGCTCCAGAACGCCGTGGACCGCCTCGCCCACCTGGCGGGCGCGAACGCCTCCTCGGTCACCCTGCGCCGCAAGGGCTACGAGGAGGCGATGGAGGCCTACGCCGGCTGCACGTCCTTCTCCTCCGACGCCCAGTGCCACCTGCCGGGCTCGACCCCGGGCCGCTCCCCGCAGGGCGCGCTCGGCCGGGAGACGTACGCGGCCCGCTCCGACTTCTTCGACCGCTCCCTGTCCGCGGCGGGCATCCAGACCGTGCTGCGGCAGATCGCCTCGGTCCGGGGCGGCGCGGGCAGCATCGCCTTCACGGCCCTCGGCGGCGCGGTCAACCGCGTCAGCCCCACGGCGACGGCCTTCGTCCACCGCCGCTCGCGCATGCTGGCGCAGTACATCGCGTCCTGGGGCGCCGGCGCCTCCGGCACCACGGCCCAGTCCTGGCTGACGTCGGCACACGGCGCCATGCAGCCGTACGCCTCCGGCGCCGCGTACCAGAACTACACGGACCCGACCCTGAGCAACTGGCGCAAGGCCTACTACGGGGACGCGGCGAGCCGTCTGGGCAAGGTGAAGCAGAGCTACGACCCGCAGCGCTTCTTCTCCTACGCGCAGGGGCTCTGAGGAACCCCGGGCGGGATCCGGACCCGGCTCCTACGCCGCCAGATCCCGCTCCTCGTTCTCGACGGAGTGGCGGGCGCCGGGCAGCAGCGCCCCGTCCCGCCCGCCGTCCCGCGCGGCCCGGCTCCGCACGATCCACCCCGCCCGCGGCGACCGCTCCACCGCCCGCATCAGCGGGGTGAGCAGGGCCATGGCCGCCGGGGACAGCAGCAGGGCGACGGCCGTGCCGAGGGCGAAGCCGCCGACGACGTCCGTCGGATAGTGCACGCCCATGTACACCCGGCAGAACCCTTCCAGCAGCGCGAGCCCGATCCCCGCGATGCCGAAGCGGCGGTTGGCGACGAACAGGCCGACGCCGAGGGCCATGGTGATGGTGGCGTGGTCGCTGACGAAGGAGAAGTCGGTCTTGCCGGGGACGAGGACGTCGAGCCCCTGGTGATCGACGAAGGGCCGGGGCCGTCCCACGAACCCCCGGATGGGGATGTTGACGAGTACGGCGAGGCCGGCGGCGAGCGGTGCCCACACCAGCGCGGCGACGGACGACGCGGCGTCCTCCCCGCCCCGGCGCCGCACGGACCACCAGCACCACACCACCAGCAGCACCATGGCGAGCAGCAGCCCGTACTCCCCGACGAACTCCATCACCCGGTCGAACCAGTGCGGAGCGTCCTTGGCAAGGCCGTTGATGTCGTAGAGCAGGCCGACGTCTGGGTTCGATCCGGATTCGGCGAGTACAGCCATGGTGCTGCGGCCCCTTCGTCGTCTACCGGACGCACCTCATGTGCGCCGCTCCTGCCCCCCGTGGTGCGTAGATCCGCTTCCGCTGCACGTCCGCTCGGCTACGTCAACAGGAACGCACAGCCCTCCCCAATACGTTCCACTCTCCACTGAAAGATCACGCAGACGTTATCGAAGAGAGACTCGTCTTCGCAGCTCAGGGGGTGGGTTCACGCTCCGTCTCAGACCGCCGTGGGGAGCGCTTTTGCGCCATCCGCGGTGACGCGGGTGGCGCCGAAGTAGTCGCGCGCGTCGATGGGATCGAACCGGATCACCGCACCCGTCCGCGGCGCGTCGATCATGTACCCGCCGCCGACGTAGATCCCCACGTGATGGATGGCCCGCGAGTCGCTGGGATCGGTGGAGAAGAACACCAGGTCGCCCGGGAGCAGTTGATCCCGCGACGGATGCGGTCCGGCGTTGTACTGGTCGTTGGCCACGCGCGGCAACGTGATGCCGACGTTGGCGTACGCGGCCTGCGTCAGCCCCGAACAGTCGAACCGCCCACCCTGCTCGGCGGTCCCCTCCCCACCCCACAGATACGGCGTCCCGAGCTTGCTCTGCGCGAACGCGATGGCCCCGGCGGCCTGTTGACTGGGATCGATGCGGGTGACGGGGGCGGCGAAGCTCTGCGACAGGCTGCGGATGCTCTTGACGTAGTCCTGCGTCTCGCTGATGGCCGGCACCCCGCCGGCCTTTATCACTCGGTACGCACCGGCGTTGTAGGCGGCGAGCATGTTGTCGGAGACGTCGCCCGGCACGCTCTTCACGTCCTTGGCCAGCTGGCAGTCGTACGAAGCCGCCGAAGGAATCGCGTCACCCGGGTCCCAGACGTTCCGCTTGCCGTCGCCGTTGCCGTCGATGCCGTAGATGGCCCACGTGCCGGGGATGAACTGTGCGATGCCCTGCGCGTTGGCCGGGCTGACGGCAGTCGGGTTCCAGCCACTCTCCTGGTACAGCTGGGCGGCGAGCAGCGCCGGGGTGAGCTGCGGGCACAGGTTGCCCCACTTCTGCACGAGCCCCTGGTACGCGGCCGGTACGGCGCCCTTGGCCAGCGCCCGGCCTGCCGAGGCCACCCCACCCGCGAGGTTCCCGGCGACGACGTAGACCCCGACCACGAGCAGCGCGACGAAGCTCATGCCGAGCCCGACGGCCGCCCCACCGAACACCCATACCTTCCGCACGGTCCAACTTTCCCCCATGCCCGAGCGGTTCAAGGCTCTTTTTGCGTGATGTGGCGTCATTTCACAGTGACAGCACGGCACGTGACGGCGGTGCAGTCACTGGGCGGTGGCCGGATCGATGCTGTGCGGCGGTTTCACGCTGATGATGGGCGGGGTCCCGGGCAGCGAGGATCACGTACTGCGGTTCGGGTCCCGATGCGTCCCCCTGCTCATGGACGGCCGCGAGGCCCTGCCATGAAGATCAACCAGCCATGAAGATCAACCAGCCGTGGCGTCCTTGTACAGCTCCGTCGCCTCGCTGCCCAGCACCACGCTGTACGACACGTCGTCGGTCGAACCGCCCTGTTCGTGGCCGCCGAGGATGCCGACGACCTGGTTGTCGCCGTTGACCCAGGGGCTGCCGCTGGTGCCGGCGGTGAAGGAGGGGCAGTCGATGCGCTGCTGGGTCCTGCTGTGCGGGGTCGGCTTGTTGGTGCAGCTGATCGGCACCTCGCGGGAGTCCGGGTAGCCGACGACGGTCACGGCGGTGGCACCGGTGGCCGTACCGGGCATGAAGCGGTTGGCCCCGACCACGTCCTCCAGGCGCCGGCCGTTCACGTTCTCGACGGTGACGAAGGCGAGGTCGCTGTCCTCGTCCTGGTCCTTGGCCCACCCGTCGGGCAGGTAGCGCTTGCCCAGCTTCCACACCCCGTACGGCGCGTGTCCGTCCCGGTAGCCGGGCACGAAGAGCAGCTTGTCGTCGGGGCTGCTCACGCAGTGCGCCGCCGTGGCGACGAGATCGCCCCCGGGGCTGTGCACGACCGAGGCCGTGCAGTAGTGGCCGCCCTTGAGATCACCGGCATGGTCCGCGCCGACGAGCACACCGATCCGTGCGGTGTGCCGGTTCACCGAGGCATCGGCGGTGACCCCGAGGGGCCCCGACGCCTCATCCGCGGCCGCTACGGACGCCGAGGTCAGGGCGAGCATCACCACCGCGCCGAGCAGTGCGGGGCGCGAGGTGAGCGTGATGCGTGAGATGCGCTTCATCAGCCTCCACTCTGCCCCGCGATCGTGAGAATCCCTCTGAGACTTAACTGAGATTTTCCTGTGAAACCTCCGGTTGGGCCCAGAGCCTCACCCGTAGACAGGGAAGTCACCCGTCGCGACATCACCGTGCAGCGGCTCGGGCAACGGCACCGGCTCCCCGAACTTACCTGGCAGCACGTCCTGGTAGGCGCCGTCGTCCGGCCGGGTGTGCAGGGTCCAGGTGGCTTTGCGCGGGTCGATGACGAGCAGCACGGGGACGCGGGCCACGGCGTACCAGTCGGCCTTGTCGCGGATGTCGCGGGACTTCTCAGAGGGAGGGACGACCTCGACGGCGAGTGCGGCGTCCTCGGGGTCGGCAAGCCAGTTCTCGTCCTCCTCCCATTCCTCGGGGAGAACGACCAGATCCGGCGTCACGTAGTCGTCCGGGTCGGTGGGGAGGCCGATTGAGGACACCTCATAGACGTCCAGCCCATCGGGGAGGGACGCATCTTCCAGCTGCCGCCGCAACCGCTTCACCACACCCGCGTGCTTGCCACGCGGAGTCGGGGACATCACGAGCTTTCCTCCCAGGACCTGCACCCGCAGACCCGTCGCCTCCTCGATCTTCTCCGCGACCTCGCGCAGGTTCCCCGGCCGGGGACGGGGGCCGTTCCACGTTCCGGACGACACGGACATGGCTCGCTGCCTCCGTCCTTCCGCCTTGCTGACGTCTTCGGCCGCGCGAGCGGGGTCGGTGGGAGGTTCGACGTCCCGCTCGGCTTTGGAACCACGGTACTGGGCGGCCTCCTCTCCCGCCTCCACGTCACGCACAGTCACCGTCACCATGAGCACACACCTCCTCACGTTCCGATCGGGCACGATTACAGTAAGCCACGACTCTGACAGTCCGCCCACAGCAGCTTCCCACCCCTGGACGCGCCCAGCTCCCGCAGCACGGAGACACCCCAGGAGTCGGCACAGGCACGTACGAGGTGCAGGCCGCGACCGTCCTCCGCGTCGTCGTCCGGTACGGGCTCGGGTACGGCGTCGGCGGCGAAGCCGGGCGGGACGCGGGGATCGGTGTCCCAGACGGCCACCGTCACCCGACCTGACTCCCTGCCGAGGAGCCGAAGCGCATAGGGCCCCACGGTGTGCAGATGCGCGTTGGCGAGCAGTTCGGCGGCGACGAGTTCGGCGGTGGAGGCGACCGGGGAGAGGTCGTGCGCGGCGAGGACGGTACGGAGGGTCGCGCGGGCGATCCCCGGTGCGCGTGGATCGTGCGGGAGATGGAGGGTGTAGGCCCAGGGCTTGGATACGGTGGACATCGAAGTCTCCGTCCGGACAAGGGGGTTGAGGTGCGGATGTTCGATTGCCCAGTGACCGTCGCCGCTCCGTCGAGCGGGGCACTTCTGGGCGGGGCCCGAGAAACAAGGTAGCGCGGCGCGTTAAAGTTCTTAGACGGTTCTCGTGAAAGAGCTGATTTGCCATCCATGTGGGTGACAAGGAGAGTGGGGCACCGGTGAGGAGCAACCCGACGGGGCGCCAACTCCGTTTGGGCGCCGAGCTGCGCAAACTCCGCGAGCGAGCCGGCCTGACATCCACCCAGGCGAGTCAACTGCTTGGCGTGCAGCAGAACCAGATCAGCAACGTCGAGGCAGCACGCGCGGGAGTGAGCCCGGAGCGCGTGCGCACACTGGCCTGCCACTACGACTGCTCCGACCGCGACCTCGTCCAAGCCCTCTGCGACATGGCCGGTGACCGGTCACGCGGCTGGTGGGAGGAGTACCGCGCGATCCTGCCCGCCGCGCTGCTGGACCTCGCCGAGCTGGAACACCACGCCACCCGCCTGCGCACCGCCGTGGTGATCCACGTGCCGGGGTTGTTCCAGACAGCCGAGTACGCCCGCGAGATCTTCCGCCAGGCGGTGCCCGAACTTCCGGCGCCCGACGTCGAGCACAGGGTGTCCTTCCGGGTGAAGCGGCAGACCGTGCTCTTCCGGGACCCGCCCACACCGCACCAGGTGATCGTCCACGAGGCCGCGCTCCGCATGAAGTTCGGCGGCTCCCAGGTGGCACGCGGTCAGCTCCGGTACCTCCTGGAGATGAGCGAGCGAACCGGCATCACGCTCCAGGTGCTGCCGTTCGGCTCGCTGGTCTTCCCGGGTTCCGGACAGGCGATCTACTACGCCGAGGGCGCGGTGCCCGAGCTGGACACGGTGAACCTCGACCAGTCGCACGGCCCCGTGTTCCTCGACGCCGAGGCCCAGTTGGCCAAGTACCGCGTACTGCTCGACCGGATGGAGGCGGCAGCCCTCGCCCCCGAAGAGTCACGGTCGTTCATCCACACCATGCTCAAAGACCTGTGAAGGAGCGCCCGGTGCCCGGACTCGCCTGGCAGAAGTCGTCGTACTGCCCTGAAGGCAATTCCTGCATCCACATAGCCGCCACTCCCAACACCATCCACCTCATCGAATCCGCCGACCCCACCGGAACGGTCCTCACCACCACCCCGGCCGCCTTCGGCACCCTCATAGCCGCCCTCAAGAAGAAGCCGGCGCCCACCAGCGAAGGCGCCCACGACGACGCCCCCCTCCACCTCCGCTCCGCGGACACCGTCGTCACGACCACCCGCCACAAGTGGAACGCCTTCGTACTCGGCGTCCAGGCAGGCGAGTTCGACCACTTCGCGGCCACGCGCTGAGTCAGGTCTCGTCCAGGTGGCTCAGCCCCGGTGGTGGCAGTCGCAGCCGTCGGCCTCCGGACCGGCGCCGGAGCGGGTCTCGTCCAGCGCGGCGGGGGGGGGGGGGGGGGGGGGGGGGGGTGGGGGGGGGGGGGCCCCCCCCCCCCGCCCCGCCCCCCCACGCCCACTCGCGGGCGGATCGCCCGGCCACCCCCCCCCC
>NZ_JBVHMR010000003.1:555187-568966 GCF_055558375.1 Streptomyces sp. NPDC025793
GGACTGATCCCCGCCGCCTCCGCCGGGCGTGTGGCCACAGCCGACGTCGCCCCCCCCCCCCCCCCCCCGCGCTCCTCCCCGCTGAGCCCGTGAGCCGTCAGCTCGCCGGCTTCAGCCCCCACGCCACCCCCGTCATCTCCTCCGACAGCGTCCACAGCCGCCGCGCCGCCGCCGGGTCGCTCGCCGCCGCGCTGCGGCCGACCAGGGTCGGGGCGCCGCGCATCTCGCCGAGGCCGTCCGGGCCGACGTACGCCGCGCCGGGCAGGTCCTGGCTCGCGGCGAACAACGTGGGCAGGGCGCCGGCCCGGTCGCTCTGGGCGAACACCTTGTTGCCGACCGCCATGACTCCCCTCATGAGGGCACTCCCGTGGTGGCTCTGCAGGTTGGTGGCGGCGTAGCCGGGGTGGGCGGACAGGGCCCGCACCGGGGAGCCGGCCTCGGTGAGGCGGCGCTGGAGCTCCAGGGTGAACAGGAGGTTCGCGAGCTTGGACTGGGCGTAGGCGCGGCTCGGGGTGTAGCGGCCGCGCAGGTTCACGTCCTCGAAGCTGATCACCCCGTCGCCCCCGCGGTGCAGACCGGAGGAGACCGTGACCACGCGGTCCGTCACATACGGCAGCAGCAGGTTCGTCAGCGCGAAGTGCCCGAGGTGGTTCGTGCCGAACTGCATCTCGAAGCCCTGCTGCGTGCGCTGCTCGGGCAGCATCATCACGCCCGCGTTGTTGATCAGCAGGTCCAGCGGGCGGTCCCAGCCGGCCGCGAACTCGCGCACCGAGTCCAGGTCGGCCAGGTCCAGCCGGCGCACCTCCGTACTGCCGCCCACCCGCGCCGCGGCGGCGCCGCCGCGCGCGAGGTCCCGTACGGCGAACACCACGTGCGCTCCGGCCCCGGCGAGCGCCTGGGCCGTCACGAGGCCGAGGCCGCTGTTGGCTCCGGTGATCACGGCCGTACGACCGCTGAAGTCGGGGAGGTCGGTCACGTTCCACTTGTGAGTAGCCATACCCCGAATGTAGGCATCGACAACAAAGCTGTCAATGACAACATCCCGTTACCATGGTGGGCATGCCGCGCCTGTCCTCCTCCTCGCCGTCTCCCTCCCGCCGCCCCTACCACCACGGAGACCTGCGCACCGCCCTGCTCACGAGCGCCGAGCGCACCCTGCGCGAGAAGGGCGTCGGCGCGCTCTCGCTGCGCGAGCTGGCCCGCGACATCGGCGTGAGTCACGCCGCCCCGGGCCGGCACTTCAAGGACAAGCAGGCCCTGCTCGACGCCCTCGCGCTGGACGGGTACGAGCGACTGAACCGGGCGCTGGACTCCGCCGTCGAGGACCCCGGCCTCGGCCTTGAGGGACGGCTGACCGCACTCGCCCGCGCCTACCTCGGCTTCGCCGTCGAGAACCCCGAGCTGCTGGAGCTGATGTTCGCGCGCAAACACGCCCCCGAAGACTCCGCCCGCTCCGACAGCTCCGAACTGCTCGCCACGGCCGTCGACCTCTCCCTCGGCTCCATCACGCGGATGATCGCGGACGCCCAGGAGCGAGGGGAGATCGTCGCGGGCGACCCCGAGCGGATCACCATGGTCGCCGCCGCGAGCCTGCACGGCCTCGCCGCCCTCATCGCCGCTTGCGCGCTCGACGCCGAGGAGGCCATGCGCGGCCTGGACGAACACGTCCATCTGCTGCTGAACGGACTCCGGCCGCGATAACACGCGCTCGCCACCCGTCAGTTACGCGCGTAGCCGCACCCATCGGCCGCCGCCTGTGCCCGCCCTGTGCCCCAGGTCAAGCCACTCCCAGCACAGAGCCAGCACACGGCCATTGATCAGTAAGCCTCCGCCCGGCTTCAGTAACGCGGGAGTCAGAATTCCAAGACCCTTCTTGTTGTCGCGTACTCAACAAGCAAGGGTCGAACCCGGGCCGCCGCCCCCACCGGTCACCCCATCGGTGGACCCCCACACCCGCAGGCCTCTGTCACCCACTTCCAGGAGGCTGTACCTTGCGTACGTCCACCCACAACTCCCCCCACATACGCGGTAGATGGCGCCGCCTCGGCACCGCGGCCGCGGCCACCGCCGCGCTCGCCCTCGCCGGCTTCGGCACCGCGGCCCACGCGAGCGCCACCACCGCCACCACCGGCCACACGGCGGCCACCAAGGTGAGCGCCCAGGCCGTCGCCGCCCAGGTCGCCAAGGCCCACGTGCAGTACACGCGGGCATGTGGCGCCACCCCGAAGAAGGGCTACGCCGCCTGCAACGCGCTCCGTGTCACCGGCGGCACCACCGCCTTCATGGAGAAGCAGGCCGCCCTCAAGGGCATCGCGCCGAAGACCGTCTCGCCGAAGGCCTCCTCCGCCGCCCCCACCGGATACGGCCCCTCGGACCTCCAGTCGGCCTACGGCCTGACCTCCGCCGCCTCCTCCAACGGCTCCGGCGAGACCGTCGCCATCGTCGACGCCTACGACGACCCGAACGCGGCGGCCGACCTCGCGACGTACCGGTCGTACTACGGCCTGCCGTCCTGCACCACGTCCAACGGCTGCTTCAAGAAGGTCGGCCAGACCGGCTCCACCACCTCGCTCCCCACCGCCGACAGCGGCTGGGCCGGTGAGGAGTCCCTCGACCTCGACATGGTCAGCGCGGTCTGCCCGAACTGCAACATCCTGCTCGTCGAGGCCAAGTCGGCGTCCGACGCCAACCTCGGCACCGCGGTGAACGAGGCCGTCAAGCTCGGCGCGAAGTTCGTCTCCAACAGCTACGGCGGCTCGGAGTCCTCCTCCGACACGACGTACGACTCCTCGTACTACAACCACCCGGGCGTCGCCATCACCGCCAGCGCGGGCGACAGCGCCTACGGCGCCGAGTACCCGGCCGCCTCGCAGTACGTCACCGCCGTCGGCGGCACCGCCCTGTCCACGGACTCCAGCAGCCGCGGCTGGACCGAGTCCGTCTGGAACACCTCCAGCACCGAGGGCACCGGCTCCGGCTGCTCGGCCAATGACCCCAAGCCCAGCTGGCAGACCGACAGCGGCTGCTCCACCCGCATGATCGCCGACGTGTCCGCCGTCGCCGACCCCGCCACCGGCGTCTCGGTCTACGACACCTACCAGGCGAGCGGCTGGAACACCTACGGCGGCACCAGCGCCTCCGCACCGATCATCGCCTCGGTCTACGCGCTGGCCGGCACCCCGGGCAGCAGCGACTACCCGGCGCAGTACCCGTACAACGCGGCCGGCACCTCCGCCCTCAACGACGTGACCAGCGGCAGCAACGGCACCTGCGACACGGACTACTTCTGCACCGCCGGGACCGGCTACGACGGCCCGACCGGCTGGGGCACCCCCGAGGGCACCAGCGCCTTCAGTGCGAGCTGAGTGACACAAGGCTCCACCCCGTCGGGTCACGGGGAGCCGCCAGTCTGAGGGGGACGTGGGGTCCCCTCGGCGGCACGGAGAAGGAAGACGGGCCACGGCAGCCGGCCGCGGCCCGTTTTCCCTGCCCGGCGCCTCTCCATCCTGTCCAACTCCCATGCGTTGTCCATGAGTTGGGTCAAGTGAACGGAATGCTTCGGTAAGTCGGACGCCAGGATTCCAGTTACCCCCTGGTTGTCACGTACTCAACAAGTCATCGTCTACCGCGTTCCACGCACCGCCGCACGCACCCGCACAGCCCTGTTCCCACCCCCCACCCGGAAACCAGGAGCTGCACACATGCGTACGACTCACAGACGGTGGCGCCGCCTCGGCACCGCCTTCGCGGCCACCGCCGCACTCGCCTTCGCCGGCCTCGGCACCGCGGCCCACGCCGACGCCGCCGCCCCCACCGCGAAGGCCACCTGGACCGCCACCCCCTGTGCCGCCCCCCAGCACAAGGGCGAACTCGCCTGCCACTCCTTCCGCGTGACCGGCGGGCTCACCGCCTTCCAGAAACAGCAGGCGGCGCGGACCGGCATCACCCCGAAGGCCGCCGACGCCTCCACCCCCTCCGGCTACGGCCCCTCGGACCTCCAGTCGGCCTACGGCCTCACCTCCGCCGCCGCCTCCAACGGCTCCGGCGAGACCATCGCGATCGTCGACGCCTACGACGACCCGAACGCGGCCGCCGACCTCGCCACATACCGCTCGCACTACGGCCTGCCGTCCTGCACCACCTCCAACGGCTGCTTCAAGAAGGTCGGCCAGACCGGCTCCACCACCTCGCTCCCCACCGCCGACAGCGGCTGGGCCGAGGAGGAGTCCCTCGACCTCGACATGGCCTCCGCCATCTGCCCGAACTGCCACATCCTGCTCGTCGAGGCCACCTCCGCGACCATGGCCAACCTCGGCAAGGCGGTGAACGAGGCCGTCACCCTGGGCGCGAAGTACGTCTCCAACAGCTACGGCGGCTCGGAGTCCTCCTCCGACACGACGTACGACTCCTCGTACTACAACCACCCGGGCGTCGCCATCACCGTCTCCGCCGGTGACAGCGCCTACGGCGCCGAGTACCCCGCCGCCTCCAAGTACGTGACCTCGGTGGGCGGCACCGCCCTGTCGAAGTCCTCCTCCGCCTCCCGCGGCTGGACCGAGTCCGTCTGGAAGACCAGCAGCACGGAGGGAACGGGCTCCGGCTGCTCCGCGTACGACGCCAAGCCCACCTGGCAGACCGACACCGGCTGCGCCAAGCGCACCATCTCGGACGTGGCGGCCGTGGCCGACCCGGCGACCGGCGTCTCCGTCTACGACTCCTACGGCGTGACCGCCGGCTGGTACACCTTCGGCGGCACCAGCGCCAGCTCGCCCATCATCGCCTCCGTGTACGCCCTCGCCGGCACCCCGTCCAGCGGCAGCTACCCGGCCAAGTTCCCGTACACCGCGGCCGGCACCTCCGCGCTGAACGACGTGACCAGCGGCAACAACGGCTCCTGCTCCCCCAGCTACCTGTGCACCGCCGGCACGGGCTACGACGGCCCGACCGGCTGGGGCACCCCCGAGGGCACGGCGGCCTTCACCGGCTGACCGCACCACCGCCTCGCACGTCACGGGCCCCGACGGCACCCGGCCGCCGGGGCCTTGTCCATTTCCCGCCCGTCCCTCATGAGAACATCGTCCCGAAGCCTCACCCGACCGGCCGTCAGAAACCGTGCCAGGTCGTAAAGAGGGACAACGACAGAACCACACGACAGGTTCCGGTCTGACCTCGTTGCCCGGGGTGACCTGCCGTGATACACAGAGTGACCGTACGCGCGATACGTACGAAACCCGCCAGTCAATGACGTCAAGTCGACATACGTCGGCGCCGATGTCGGCGACAATGAGGCCTGACCTCTGCACCCCGCAGGGGGCCAACGGAACTACCCACCAGGGGCGGTGACTTACATGCTTCTCGCGGCCAGCAAGGGTGACATCAACACCATCATCGGCGGGATCGCCCCGAACTGGGGCCCCTTCGGCAGCCTGGGCAACGAGGCGAAGGTGATGATCGAGGTGGTGATGGCGGTGGCCATCCTCCTGTGCCTCGGCATCGCGGTCTGGGGCGCGGCCAAACAGCGCATCGGCGCCACGGCCCTTCGCGACACCTTCAGCGCGGAACAGGGCAAGGGCCTCATCATCGCCGGCCTCACCGGAGTCTTCATCATCGGCTCCCTCGGCACCCTGTTCACGATCGTGTACGGCATGGCGGTCTAGCCACACCCCCCGCCCCTCCGTCCCCCGTCCCCCCGTCTCCACCCGTCCGTCGTGCCCACCGGCTGAGGTTGCGTTTCCCTGATGTCGAGTCACCACACCGCGCCCGCGCGGGAACCAGCACGGCTACCGTCGTATGCCTACGAGGGTGAGGGGGCGTACACGGCATGAATCCCGGAGACGACGGGTCCTACCCCGACTACGACAGCCCCACGGGCCAAACCCGCACCCGCCTCCCCGACAACGACCCCTACGGCGGCGCCCCCCGCCGCCCCGCCCGCTCCTCCTCCCGCAGCCTGGTGACCGTGGTGGGCGTGGTCGTCCTGCTGATCGCAGCGATCGCGTTCGCCAACCGGGGGGACCATCCGTCCGCCGACACCGCCTCCGACAAGGGCAACAGGCCGGCGACGTCCTCGACGGCGGCCAGCGGAACGGAACCGGTGCAGACCAAGGCCAGCGGTGTCCCCACGGGATTCGCCCACACGGAGCAGGGCGCCCAGTCGGCGGCCTCGAACTACGCCGTGGCACTGGGCTCGACGGGCATGTTCAACAAGGACAGCCGCCACAGACTCCTCAGCCTCCTGTACACCTCCCAGGCGGCCGACCGGCTCCAGAGCACGATGGACCAGGCCTACTCGGCCGACTTCCTCGCCAAGATGGGCCTCGACGCGGCGGGCAACCCGCCCCAGGGCAGCACGTTCGTCTCCCGGATCGTCCCGGCCGGCGCGACAGTACTGAACTACGCGGACAACGGCGCCCGGGTCGCGGTCTGGTACGTGGGGCTCATCGGCATGGCCGGCAGCTCCTCGACCGACCCCGTCACCTCGTCGTGGAAGACCTGGACGTTCGACCTGCAATGGACCGGCGGCGACTGGAAGATCGCCTCCGACAGCCAGAAGGACGGCCCGGCCCCGGTCCCCGGTGACGACAAGGCCGCCACCTCCGACGAGATCAGCAAGGCCATCGAACAGTACGGAGGGTTCACGTATGCCCGGTAGCCCGCAACGTGCGCTGAAGCTCGCCGGAATCGTGGCGGCCGTGCAGACCACGGCAGTACTGCTGGCCACACGCGCCGTCGCCGCGCCGTCACCCACGCCCAACGCCTCGGGCAGCCCGTCGCCCTCGCCGTCGGGCAAGTACAACTGCGGCGTCATCTCCGGCGAGGCCAAGAAGTACTGCGAACGCGGCAACACCTCCAGCGGATCCGGCGGTGCCGTCACCCCGGACACCTCTGCCCAGGACCCCCTCTCCTCCCTCGCCAAAGGCTGTGCCGAAGCCGCCTCCTGGACCATCGACAAGCTCAGCAAGGCCGTGAAGAACACCGCAAACGTCGACTTCACCAACGAGAAGTTCCTTCAGCAGTACGCCGTCGTCTTCGCCGCCTCCACGATCCTCACGCTCCTGCTGTGGCTCCTGGCCGTCGCCAAGCGCGCCGTCCGCGGCGTCCCGCTGACCACCGCCATCTCCGAGGCCATCGGCTTCCTCTGGCTCACCGTCCTCGCCTCCGCCTTCACCCCCCTGATCCTCTACACCGTCGTCTCCGCGACCGACGGCGTCAGCGCCGTCCTCGCGAAGACCACCGGCAACCAGGCCGACGTCTTCTTCGGCACCTTCTCCGGCGCCCTCGGCAAGGGCACCGACATCGGCGGCGGACCGATCATGCTGATCGTCGTCTCCCTGGTCAGCATCCTCGCCGCCGGCGTCCTCTGGCTGGAGCTCGTCATCCGCGCCGCCCTCCTCTACGTCGGCGCCCTCCTCGGCACCGTCGTCTACGCCGGCCTCGTGGACAAGAACCTGTGGGGACACGTCCGGCGCTGGGCCGGCATCATGATCGCGGTCATCCTCGTCAAACCCGTCATCGTGATCGTGCTCGGCCTCGCCGGCGCGCTGTCGAGCGGCAACGGCCCCGACTCCTTCTCCGCCGTCGTCTCCGGCCTCGCCATCATCCTGCTCGCCATCTTCGCCAGCGCGATGATCTACCGCTTCGTCCCCGGCTTCGGCGACGAGATCGCGAACGGCCGCAACAACCGCATCATGCAGGGCGCCGAGAGCAAGGCCGCCGCCGTCATCAGCTCCCCCGCCACCCTCGTCGCCCAGGGCATCAAGACCCACAGCTCCCGCGCCGACAACAACGGCGGCGCGGGCGGCACCAGCAGCAGCACCCCCCGCCCGGCCAACCCCGCCACCGGCGGTGTCGCCGCGCACAGCAGCCGCCCCTCCGGCGGCGGAGCCGTCCCCTCCGCCACGCCCGCGCCCCGCGCGCCCAGCCCGGCCAACACCCCGCACGCCGGCAACGCCCGCAACAACCGTTCAGGAGGTGAAGGGCGTTGACGACCGAGTCCCACCTGTCCCATCCGGTCACGCCCCGCCGTACGTATCTCATCGGCCGCGCCCGGCCCAACGCGATCGTCGGCCGAAACCGTGAGTCCGGCGAGATCGCGCTCATCATCGCGGGCGCGTTCCTCGGCATGATGTGCGGCCTCCTCGTCCCGGTGCTCTCGCTGCGGATCGTGCTGCTCACGGGCTTCCCGCTGATCGCGCTCGCCGCGGTCTACGTGCCGTACAAGCGCCGCACGTTCTACAAGTGGTTCGAGATCAACCGCAGCTACAAGCGCACCGTCAAGAACGGCGCCGTCTACCGCTCCACCGCCATGGAGGCCGGCACCAGCATCGGCGGACGGGAGGTGGAGGTGGGGCCGCCCCCCGGCATCGGGCGGATCACCTGGCTGGCCGCACCCTTCGGCCCCGACGAGATCGCCGTACTGCTGCACGCCGACCGCAAGACCGTCACCGCCGCCATCGAGATCGAGGGCCCGGGCGTCGGCCTGCGCGACTCGGAGGACCAGGAGGCCCTGGTCGACCGCTTCGGCACCCTGCTGAAGCATGTCGCCAACGGCGACGGCTTCGTGACCCGGCTGCAGATGCTCGCCCGCACCCTCCCCGCCGACCCCGACGCCCACGCCAAGGACGTCGCCCTGCGCGGCGACGACCGCGCCCCGGACTGGCTCTCCCGCTCCTACGACCAGCTCCAGTCCATGGTGTCCACCAGCAGCGAGCAGCACCGCGCCTACCTCGTCGCCTGCATGCACTTCACCCGCGAACTGGCCGCCGAGGCCCAGGCCATGGCCAAGGCCGCCCGCCCGCAGTCCGGCCGCAAGCTCGACCGCGACGCCGGGCTCGCCGTCGTCATGGCCCGCGAGCTGACCGACATCTGCTCGCGCCTCCAGGAGGCCGACATCCGCGTCCGCCAGCCGCTCGGTCAGGGGCGGCTGGCCTCCCTCATCCACTCCATGTACGACCCGGACCACCCCATCGACCACATCCAGGCGATGACCCAGCGCAACGCCTGGCCGGCCGAGCTGGACGCCATGGAGCCCACCTACCTCCAGGCCAAGACCCGCGAGTCCAACACCCGCGCCCCCTGGTGCCACGCCACCGCCTGGGTGAAGGAGTGGCCGATGACCCCGGTGGGCGTGAACTTCCTCGCCCCCCTCCTCGTCCACACCCCCGACGTCATCCGCACCGTCGCCGTCACGATGGACCTCGAACCCACCGAGATCGCCATCGAACGCATGCTGACCGAGAAGACCAACGACGAGGCCGAGGCGTCCCGCGCCGCCAAGATGAACCGGACCGTCGACCCCCGGGACATCGCCGCCCACAACCGCCTCGACCAGCGCGGCGAGGACCTCGCCAGCGGCGCCGCCGGCGTCAACCTGGTCGGCTACATCACCGTCTCCGCCCGCACCCCCGACTCCCTCGCCCGCGACAAGCGCACGATAAGGGCCTCCGCCGGCAAGTCGTACCTCAAGCTGGAGTGGTGCGACCGAGAGCACCACCGCGCCTTCGTGAACACACTTCCCTTCGCCACCGGCATCCGACGGTAGGGGCTGATTCACCGATGCGGGATCCGCTGTCCGTCCTCACCGACGCCTTCACGTCCTTCCTCTTCGGAAAGGTCGAGACGACCCGTCTCCCGGTCCGCACCTCCACGGGCCAGGCCCAGGCCGTCTACCTGCCCACCGCCGCCCCCGGCCTCGGCGACTCCGGCGTCATCATCGGCCGCGAGGTCTACTCCGGAAAGGGTTACATCTACGACCCCTTCCAGCTCTACGGCCAGCAACTGCCGGCCCCCCACTGGCTCGTCCTCGGCGAGTCCGGCAACGGCAAGTCGGCCCTGGAGAAGACCTACGTCCTGCGCCAGCTGCGCTTCAAGGACCGTCAGGTCGTCGTCCTGGACGCCCAGGGCGAGGACGGCGTCGGCGAATGGAACCTCATCGCGGAAGAGCTGGGGATAACCCCCATCCGGCTCGACCCGACGGCGGCCCTGAACCACGGCATCCGCCTCAACCCCCTCGACCCCTCGATCACGACGACGGGCCAGCTGGCGCTGCTCCGCACGATCATCGAGGTCGCGATGGGCCACGGCCTCGACGAACGCTCCGGCTTCGCCCTGAAGGTCGCGCACTCCTACGTCAACGAGTCGATCGTGGACCGCCAGCCGGTCCTCACCGACATCGTGGAGCAGCTACGGCACCCCGAGCCGGAGTCGGCCGAGTCGATGAACGTCGCCATAGACGACGTGCGCGCCTGGGGCCTGGACGTCGCCCTAGTGCTGGACCGCCTGGTCGACGGTGACCTGCGCGGCATGTTCGACGGCCCGACCACGGTCGGCATCGACCTCGACGCGCCCCTCATCGTCTTCGACCTGTCCCACATCGACCGCAACTCCATCGCCATGCCCATCCTCATGGCGATCGTCGGCGTGTGGCTGGAACACACCTGGATCCGCCCCGACCGGAAGAAGCGCATCTTCCTGGTCGAGGAGGCCTGGCACATCATCAACAGCCCTTTCGTGGCCCAACTGTTCCAGCGCCTGCTGAAGTTCGGCCGCCGCCTGGGCCTGTCCTTCGTCGCCGTGGTCCACCACCTGTCCGACGTGGTCGACGGAGCGGCGGCGAAGGAGGCGGCCGCGATCCTGAAGATGGCGTCGACCAGGACGATCTACGCCCAGAAGGCCGACGAGGCGAGGTCGACGGGCCGCGTCCTGGGCCTGCCCCGCTGGGCGGTGGAGATCATCCCCACCCTCACGCCCGGCATCGCGGTCTGGGACGTCAACGGCAACGTCCAGGTGGTCAAACACCTCGTCACCGAGACGGAACGCCCCTTGGTCTTCACCGACCGCGCGATGACCGAGTCCTCCAGCGACCTCGTCGCCGACGAGGTGCTGCGCGCCGCCGAACTGGAGGCCGAACAGCGGGCGGCGGCCTTCGTGGAACAGCACCTGGGCGACTCCGAGTCGACGGTGGCGTAGCGGCACGTACGGTGGCGTAGAGGCGCGTAGAGGAAGGGCACAGGCGTGAGACCGGACGACCGCCGCACCGACCGGCGGGAGGGCCAGGGCGGCATCCCCGACGGCCTCCTGGTCGGCATACTCGCGTTCCTCCTCGGCATGACCCTGCTGGTGTGGACGGCCACCGGGCTGGCCGCGCTCTTCACCAAGGGAGCCTGGCCCACGGGGGTCGCCTTCACCCGCACTCCCCTGGCCATGCGCCATCTCATCGGACAGCCCCACGACATCGCCGGCGCCTGGCCCGACACCCCCGCGAACCAGCTGTCCGGCTGGGGCCTGTTCTGGGGCCTGTTCCTCGGCCAGCTGATGATCCTGTTCGTCCTCACCGTGTTCGTGATAGGCGCGGTCGCGCGATGGCGAGCGGGGAGGGCGAGGCGGAAGGCGGAAGGACACCAGGAACCGCGTCCGGAGCCACGCCACGAGGTACCGGTGCCGCGCGGTGAACCGAAGCCGGAGCCGGTACCGGTGCCGGTGCCGGTACCGCCTCCGGTGGCTCAGCCGGCGCCCGAGCCGGAGCCGACGGAGATCATGCGGGAGACGGTGCCGGAAGCCACACCACCCGGCCTCCCGGTCACCGGCGAACCGGTGGGCCGGCGGAACGGAATCCTCATCGCGCCCAGAGAAGACCGCCGGCCGACCGCGGCCCACGCCGTACACGAGGCGGAAGGCCCCGCCCTCGTCGTCACCTCGAACCCCGTCCTCTTGGCGGACACCAAGGACGCCAGGGCCAAACTGGGCCCCATCCTCCTCTACGACCCCGCGCACCTCTGCGACACGCCGGCCCGCCTCCACTGGTCCCCCACGGCCGGCTGCGAGGACAAGCCGACGGCCCTGAGCAGAGCGACGGCACTCCTCACCCCGGTCCAGCCCACGGCCAAGCTCGACCAGACGGTCACGGACACGGCAACCACGCTCCTGCGAAGCTACCTCCACGCCGCCGCCCTGGAATCCCGCACCGTCCGCCACGTCCACCGCTGGGCCCAGGGCACTCAGGTCCAGGACGCCGTACGCACGCTCCGCACCCATCCCAAGGCCGCGGCCGGCTCCGCCGGCGAACTCGAAGCAGCCCTCACCGCGCACCCCGAACGCCGGGACATCGCCCAGGAGTTGATCACCCGCGCCCTCGCCGCCCTCTTCACGGTCAACATCCGCGAGGCCTGCACTCCCAACCGAACTGATGCGCTCGCCTTGGATTCCTTTGTCCACGAAGGGGGCACGCTTTATGTGGTCGGTGAATCCATCGAGGACCCCCGGAGCAACCCCGGCGCGATGCCGCTCCTGACGGCCCTCGTCTCAAGCGTGGTCGAGCGCGGCCGGCGCATGGCCGAACGGTCATCCTCCGGTCGGCTCGACCCACCACTCACCCTGGTCCTGGACGACATCGCGGCCGTCGCGCCCCTGCCTCAACTCCCGGACCTGCTCACCACCGGCTCCGACCGCGGCCTGCCCACCCTCGCCCTGCTCCGCTCCCGCGAACAGGCCCGCTCCCGCTGGCCCCACCAGGAACTGCCGGTCTAGGACGGCCGCCCCAGCACGAACTCCAACTCGTCCTGCTCCTCGTCCTTGACGAACGGCACCGTCACCCCGCTCGGCACGAAACCCGCCTTGCGGTACGCCCCCTGCGCCCGCACGTTCTTCTCGTGCACCAGCAGCCGCACCCGCTGTGCGCCGCGCTTCCACGCCCATGCCACACCGGCGTCGAACAGGGCCTTGATCAGCCCGTTCCCACGGTGCTCGGGCCGGACGTACACCCCGACGACATGCCCCTGCCGCCGCTCGACCGGCGTGCCCGCCCAGTCCTTCGTCCCGGCCTCCTCGATGAGCACGGTCACCGAGCCGGCCCACGACCCGTCGGGCGCCTCGGCCACGAACTGCCGGGCCGCAGCGGACCCCTCACCCGACCCTTCGGCCCGGTCCTGCCAGAAGGCGTCCGCCTTGACCGCGGCCTCCTCGTACGTGTCCAGAAAGGCGAGATCCGCCAACGGATCCCGCAACGCCTCAAGCCGCAACTGCTTCACGAGGGGCCAGTCGTCGCGTCGTATGGCGCGGATGACGTAGTCATGATTGCTGCTCATGGGGCCACCGTAGTTCGGCCCACTGTCAGTGGCATCTCATATTGTGGTCGCCATGACAACACTCCCTCAACGCCCGCACACCGCCCTGCTGGTCATCGACGTACAGAACGGCGTGATGGCCGGCTCCCCCCGCCGCGACGATGTCATCACCAACATCAACACGCTCGTCGGCAAGGCCCGTGCGGCCGACGTTGCGGTGATCTGGGTGCAGCACTCCGACGAGGAGCTGAAGGAGGGCAGCGAGAACTGGCAGTACGTCCCGGAGCTGGTCCGGCAGGAGACCGAGCCCCTCGTGCCCAAGAACTGGATGGACTCCTTCGAGGACACCGAGCTGGAGTCCGTGCTGTCGGAGCTCAAGGTGGGCCGGCTCATCGTCACGGGCGCGCAGACCGACGCATGCATCCGCTCCACCCTGCACGGCGCCGTCGTCCGTGGCTACGACGCGACGCTGGTCGCCGACGCCCACACCACAAAGGACTTCACCCACGTACGGCGCCCCCGCCCCGGAGCAGGTCATCGCCCACACCAACCTGTACTGGAAGTGGCACAGCGCCCCCGGCCGCTCGGGCGGAACGGTGACCACGGCCGAAGTGACCTTCTGAAAACGCAGAAAGGCCCACGCCTGATGGCGTGGGCCTTTCCCAAGAATTGTTCGGCGGCGTCCTACTCTCCCACAGGGTCCCCCCTGCAGTACCAT